>NZ_NFIO01000026.1:0-542 GCF_002159425.1 Alistipes sp. An31A | reverse complement strand
ATTCTTGTTTGCAAATCCCCGGAGCTTTTCGCAGCTTACCACGTCCTTCGTCGCCTCCAAGAGCCTAGGCATTCCCCATACGCCCTTCATTACTTTCTTTCTTCCTTCCCGAAAACCCTATTGCGTTCTCGGGAGGCCTTATCTCATAACCTCAATCATGTCAAAGAACTTGAACCGAATCGCTTCGATTCTCCGTGGAGGATAAGGGAGTCGAACCCTTGACCCTCTGCTTGCAAAGCAGATGCTCTAGCCAACTGAGCTAATCCCCCGTCGTGTAGTCCCGTGCGGACTTGAACCGCAGACCCCTACATTATCAGTGTAGTGCTCTAACCAACTGAGCTACGGGACTGTATCCGCAGGTTAAACCTACTCGATATAGCAAAAAATTACCAGTTGTCGAGAGAAAGAACGAGTATCTCACTGTCTTAAGAAGCAATCATACTCTCCAGAAAGGAGGTGTTCCAGCCGCACCTTCCGGTACGGCTACCTTGTTACGACTTAGCCCCAGTTACCGGTTTTGCCCTAGGTCGCTCCTTGCGGTC
>NZ_NFIO01000025.1:0-1636 GCF_002159425.1 Alistipes sp. An31A | reverse complement strand
TTCGACATCGACATCGACCCGGGCTTCGGCGAGCCGGACCACAACCTCTCGCAGCTGCTCTTTGCGGCCGAGAACGGCGGTACGGTGGAGCTTGAGGAGGATGTCGAGCTGCCGCAGACGCTCAAGGTCCGCGCCGGCAAGAAGATGACCATCAATCTGGCCGGTCATACCATCAAGTATGTGGGAACCTCGGTGGGCGGTGCCATCGATGTCTACGGCGAGCTTGAAATCAACGGCGACGGTGTCATCGACGGCGGAGCCAACGCCACGGTGACGGCCATCGCTGCCATGGGTCCCGATGCCAAGGTGACGATTAACGGCGGCAGCTACAAGGTGGGGGCCGACGAGAACGGAGCCTGGAACGACTGCATCTATGCCTACAACGGCGGTGAAATCACCATCTACGGCGGTCACTTCGAGAGCGCGGTCGCCTCGCCGAGCGGCATCTATACGGTGCTGAACGTCAACAACTCGAAGCCCGGTACCATCACGGTCTATGGCGGCGAGTTCGTCAACTACGACCCGGCGACGGGCGACGATGCCGGTACGGTGAAGAGCTTCGTTGCCGAGGGCTATTCGTCCATCAAGGCGAGCGAAGACCCCGCCGTATGGGAGGTAATCCGGGGCCTCGCGATTACGACCGAGGAGGATGTGGCAGCCGTGATGGCCGAGATTGCCCAGAAGGGCGGCGAGGTGGTCATCCCCGAGTCGGCCACGCTCAATCTGGAGGGCATCGAGCCCTTCACCATCCAGCACCCGACGGTGATTACAATCGACGGTACGGTCGAGAACAAGACCGAATGGATGATTACCAACGACAGCGAACTGACCCTGCGCGGCAAGGGAACCTACACCTGCCCCAAGGGCATTGTGCGGAACAACGGTGTGCTGACCATTGAGGGCGGCACCTGGGAGACGACGCGCAACGATTCGGGTACGGCCTTCTACAACAACAGCGCCGACGCCGTGCTTACGCTGAAGGGTGTCGACCTGAACGCGGCCTTCTTTGCCGTTGCCGGTTTGGGAACCATCACGATTGAGGACGGCAGCGTCTCCTCCACCTCGTCGAACAAGTACGGCTCGTGGGCCTATGCGATTCGCGCCGAGAGCGGCTGCCGGATGACGCTCAAGGATGTGACCGTCGAGGGCGTCCAGGGTGCCGTCGCCGCCATCGACGGCTCGCATGTCGTCTGCGACAACGCTTCGGTCTTCGCACGCAATTCGGACGCCAGCCATCAGGATGCCTTCTATGCGCTTTACGCCGCATCGGAGGGTGTCATCGAGGTGCTGAGCGGCAGCTACTACTCGGACCGCACCCCGTGCGCGCTGGCCTCGAACGACGACGTGCCCGAAAATCCGCTGGGCGGATTTATCCTCAAGGGCGGCCGTTTCAGCTCCCAGCCGCGCTCGGCATCCAACCAGCCCTGGACTCCCGAGCAGGGGTATGTCTACCGTCAGACCGGCGACGCGACCTATCCCTATGAAATCGTAGCCGAATAATCGGACGGATAATAATACAGACTGTTAAGGTTTACTGATTATGAAACGATTGTTTCTCTTTTTGGCGGTTGCCGGCCTGATGGCGACGACTGCCTGCTCCCGGGACGAGATGGAATCTGCCGGGATGAACGGGGAC
>NZ_NFIO01000024.1:0-3519 GCF_002159425.1 Alistipes sp. An31A | reverse complement strand
CGGGTCTTGCGACCTTGGACTTTCGAGCCGAATCCGAGACTTGAACTCGGGACCCCTTCATTACGAGTGAAGTGCTCTACCACTGAGCTAATTCGGCCTTCGATTGAAAATCAACCTGTTACGATGATAAAAAAGAGAGATTCGGGCGTAATGTGTAACATTATGTGTAACACGACGGCCTGTGTTGCTTGCAGTTAAACGATAGTGAACTGCTTGATTGTTTGATAAATAAAAAAAGAGACAGACCCCGCAAAAGGATTATTTGCCTTTTACGAAGTCTGTCACTTAGAAACATTGCAATCAATCTTTAAAGGCCTTTAGCAATTTGAAATCGATATAAAAGATTTCCTTTGTTTGAGGATCCTCTATTAAAGCAAATGTTCGCTGTTGTCCGTTTATTATGTCATGAGCTAATCCAATGAAATAGCCTTCATCTGTTTCATATTGATGTGGATTATCGAACTCTATTCCGTCTAAAGCATCTTCAGATCTGTAAAACTCAATAAGCCTGTAATCGCTCATAATAATCAGATTGTAAGTTAGTAGATATATTCTGAAATATAATCAGCAAATGCATTCCATTGCGCTTTATAGGTATCACTTGACCCTATCGGCACATATATTGTTAAAGGTGCCTTAAACGAATTTTTTTCGCATATGGGAGGTGTAGAGGAAAGACAATAAACAGTCGGATTATTGCCGCACCCGTAAAAAACAAGAGTCCCTATTGAGGTTACATTTTTCCCAATAGTAATAGTTTTTACATTTTCACACATTGCAAATGCGGAATTCTCCAAAGAACCTTGAGATATTTCAATAGTTGTTAAACTATTGCACTCTCTAAACGCAGCGGCTCCAATTGATGTGATGCTGTTCGGAAACTTAATGTTTTTTAGATGTTTGCAATATGCAAAACTTTTTCTTCCAATAGATTTTAGACCATTAGGTAAAGTAATTGAGATAAGCGAACTATTATATATAGTTGTCCCAGGATCGGGAACGTAATATTGACAGCAAAAGGATTCTGAACCAATAGTCTGAACATTTTGAGGGATTTCTATTGATAATAAATTGTTACAGTTATAAAAAGCTTGATCATCAATAGCGGTTAGTCCTGTAAAATATTTAAGTTCCTTAAATTCTCTAATTTCGGCATTTTCTTTAAAGATAGTTCCAATAGTGGTAACGGCAGCAGCTTCATCATAAGATAATTCACCATCACCATTAGTGTCCCAATTTTGTAGACAAATTGATTTTACGATAATATCATTAAAATTTATAAATTGGTCAGATGATCCTCCTGTTTTAGGGATAGTAATAATGGATCCATCAGCTAATTCAAAATAGACATTATTCTCGTCTTGCGTGATTTTAATGCTTTCTCCGTCTTTGCCATCTTCACCCGTTGCTTTGCCGAGTTGCTCCCAGCTATCTCCATTATTGTAAGAGATCCACCAATATCCCTCTCGAATTTCAAGTTTGGGCGTGGTCCCATCTGTTCCATCCGAACCGTCTGTTCCTTGAGCCTTGATCTTTTGCCCGTCTACAACAATAAATTTACCGTTCAGTGTCCAATAATAGATGCCATCAGTGTCCTCCTTCACTCCGATAACAGGCGTATTCCCGTCAGCTCCGTCTTTTCCATTGTAAATAACAATCGGATTGCTTTTGGCAAATTTAATAGTGTAGCCAACTATCTTACCGTCTTCAGTCAGCGGATCCACACTGGTGATGTAGTCGTTGTTTTGAAGTGCGGTAACAATGGCTTGCAATGATGACAGATTTGTATTAGTTTCATTGCATAGACGCTGTAAGGCTTCAAATGCAGACCATGTTGGCAATTTGATTTGCGTACCATCCGCCAATGTGAAAATCACATAATCCGTACTGGTTTTGTAGTCAATTCCCGTAAACATGGAATCACCGCCAGTTCCATCCTCTCCTGTGGCTTTTCCAAGTTGTTCCCAAGTCTCGCCGTTGTTATAGGATATGTACCAATAATCATTTTCGATTTTGAATTTGGGAGTTGTGCCGTCATTGCCATCTGCACCTTCGGCTTTGATTTTGTCTCCGTGGCCATCGGTTAACCATTCACCGTTGAGAGTCCAGTAATAAATTCCATCGGTATCTTGTTTTACTCCGATAGAGGGCGTAGTGCCATCGTCACCATCCGACCCTGCTTGACCATCTTTACCATGATAGATGGTGATTGGGTTGCTTTTGCTAAAGACGATCGTATAGCCAATCTCTTTCCCGTCCTGCATAATGGGTGTTACACTTGTAACATAGTCATTCTCCGCCAAAGCCTCTACAATCGTTTGCAACGATGAAATGTTCGTGTTCATCTGCTTGCAAAGCTCTTCCAATTTCGCCACACGATCTTCCAAACCGTGAAGACTGCTCCAAAGGTCATCGTCATCGTATTTACACGACGAGAAAGTTATCACACCAATAAGCGTGATAAGGGATAATAGTTTTTTCATAGTAAAAGATTGTATAGGTTAATATTCAAAAAAGTACTGCTTCTAAAATATCATCGACGGCTAAATCTTTGAATGATTTATTTTCAGGCAAATAACAGTTGAATGGATCGTCCTTGATTGTCGAATAAGTTTCATCGCATAGTAAAACTGTTACTTCGTTTTCAGCTTCTTTAGCCATCATGGGTTGAATAATCGCATAGAACTGTTGCTCTTGATTCTTTCTTTTTTGAATGATAGCATTGCGACTTTGTAAGTGGGAATTGTAATCCGCAATATAGCGGATTATAAATTCTGTTGGTAATTTGCTGCACATAGTTTAATCTATATGTACCGTACCAACTCCTAATGCGGTGGGTTATGGGTAAAAAGAAAGTGTGGAGTCGTTCGTTTATCGACCGAGTGGCATTTGGCGTAGCCTGCAAGCAAATAAACAATACCCCACACCGAATAAGTATATATCGGAATGATATATGCCTATACACGGTGATGAGTGTCTGTATTGCCTATCCTTGCTTACTTAAAAATCGCCAAATTTTCTCGGTAAGGATTAGCGAAACACTTTCACTAAACTGATATGTCGCCGGCCTTCAGGGGTCGGCATGGCAAAGATAGGAAAATGTTTCCCAATACGCAACGCTCGTGGGGTATTGTCCATACAAAGATTCTGAAAATAAACTTTTCCTGCAAGAGACGCCCGGCTGTTTTGTGAAAAAACATTTTCCTAAATTGGGTCGATGTGCCCACACCGTCCCTGCAGTGTGAGACGGCGCAACGGGCTGAAGAAGCTATTTCACCCTCTTGCAGATTCCCGTCTGTTCGAACTTTTCGTGGGGTATGCTGGCCTCCGTGTCGCGGGTGTAAGAATCTGCTGCTCCGACACGAGACTCTGAATCGTGCAGGCAAAGTCGAGGTCGCTGTCCGTCGTGCAGCCGGCTGCTGTGTGTTGCGGAGTTGCGGGCCGCCGGGATGCCTCCGGGGCATTCGCCTCTTGTCGGAGTATAAACTCCCGGCCCCTCTTCAGCTCTTTTTCTGACCA
>NZ_NFIO01000023.1:0-3872 GCF_002159425.1 Alistipes sp. An31A | reverse complement strand
AATTTGGCTTTTCTAGGGCAATTGGAGGTATTCTTTTTATCTTTAGCTAAGATACAAATTTTATATTACATTGGCAATCAATTCATTATAAAGTTTTATCCTTTTTACGACAGTCCCTAAAATAGGGACTGTCGTTTAATTCTGTCATTATGAGTCAATCGGCAGACTGTCCCGGTAATTTTTCCGATCGAACTCATCTTTTTATATTTTCGGCCCCGTTTCGGAGCCCCTTTTTTCATTTTTGGACCCAACTGGAGCCAATACTCCAGTGAAAGGGCCGTTTCTCACTCACCTCGAACATCAGGCAGCCTGAGCAATTTCGTTGACTTCCCGCCGGACGAGCTGTACTGCATTCGCCGTGTGGTTGCCAAAGAAGATGTACAGGATTTCGGTCAACTTCGTCCTTGCCATGTGAAAGGAGCAGGAACTACCTGATAATGGAAAGACTGCCCTGCGGGAAGAACCACGAGAAAGTTGCCGATGCGGTCATCAGGCTTCTATACCCGTACAGGAAGAATGTGCTGACGATAACCACTGACAATGGCTTCGAGTTCCGCTCGCATAAGAAAATATCGGAAGCCCTCAAGGCTCCGGTATACTTTGCCGACAGTTATGCCTCGTGGCAAAAAGGCGGGATAGAGAATATGAACAAGCTGATAAGGCAGTATATCCCCAAAGGGACTGACTTCCGGGAACTCAGCGACGAGTTCATCCATTCCGTCCAGCTGAAGATAAACCGAAGGCCCAGGGAAAAGTTGAACTTTTCTACCCCCAAGGACGAGTTCTTTAGACTTTTGTTATAATTTTGTCTCGTGTTGCACTTGCTCGTTGACTCTGCCGCGTTGATTTTTTTGCATTTTTCTGCGAAAATCTGTAAATTTGCAGTCTTATGACCAATTATATGACAATGTTTATGTGTGGTAATGCGGCTTCCGCAATGCGTGCGTTTGCAGCCGCTGCTTTTCTTCTTTTCTTGCCGGCCTGCATGAAGACGGAGGAGCCTGTTTCCGTACAGGATGACGGATTCATTGAACTGGCATTCACCAAAAACGGTTTTGTTGATGATACGCAGGATATGCCATCAGTGAAGGCGGATGTGGATGAAGACGGGAGCGGAACTTTTACGGAAGGGGACAAGGTCGGGTTGTATATATACGGCAGTCCTTCCAGGCATGTCATTCTCACTCTTGAGAACGGCAGGTGGACTCCGGCGCTGAAGAAGAGCGACCTGGGATTCGGCACGGCCAGGCTTTCCGCATATTATCCTGTATCGGAGGCTGAAGGCATCGGGTCAAACGTGCACCGCCATAAGGTGCAGACCGACCAGAGCGGGGACGGCTACATGGAATCGGATCTTCTGTGGAGCCATCTCGACATTGATCTTGGCTCGCTTTCAGGCAACAGGATAGAATTCCCTTTCAGGCATGCCATGCACAGGCTTGTCATAAACATTACGGGCTCTGACGGTACATTGCCCGAAGACCTTTCAGTAAAGGTCCTCAATAAGACCGAGGGGTCGCTTTCAATCTATAGCGGAAGTCTGAATGATCCGTCCGGTGAAAAGGTGAGAATAGATGCCAGAAAAGCGGAAGGGAGTCAGGGCAAGTTTTCCGCAATACTTTTCCCGGGCAGTCTGGGCCCTTATTCCGACGGATGGGTGGAAATAACTGCGGGCGGCAAGACTTCGACCTTCAAGGCGCCGTCGGAAATCGGCGGCAGGGATTTTCTGGAGAGCGGAAAGGAGACTGTGCTGAACCTGAGTCTGAATCAGGGCGGCGTCGGCCCCGGGGAAGAGCCGGAGCCGGAGCCTGATCCCGACTATGCTGGGAAAATATGCTGGGTATATGGAGTCAAGACGCCGGAAACTCCTGACTACAATGAGGAGACCGTGAAAGTGCTGACAGATACGGATAAATTTTATCCGTGGAACTTCCCTTCAGGAGTATGGTTCAAGTTTGACAGCGATCCTGAAACAGCCTATCTGAACTGGCAGGAGGGCTTCCGCTGGTATGACTGCGACAAGGACAATCCGGACGAAAGCAACTCCCGTCCCGGCTATCATGACAGCAACATGTGCTGGGCGGCCGCTTCGGCATGCATGCTCCACTGGTGGATGAACATCAACAGCGACTATATTGCCGCGTATGACCGTAAATATGGAGATGTGTGCCCGAAATATCCGCGCCCTTCATCTGAATTTTCTGGCACTGAAAAAAGCGAGATATTCAATTTCTTCAGGGAGGCAAGCCGTAACCGCGGAGGGGATGCGAGGGACGGCATCAACTGGTTCATCAACCACACTCCCGGATTGGGTCTAAACGACACTTTCGACGACGATGCCTTCGGAGGCTATTTTACGGAGGTTTTCAAGGGAATGAAGATAGCCGACTCTTTCGGGGGCTTCAGCAAGGAAACGTTCAACGAGCTCATAAAAGACGCCCTTGAGAATGACCGCGGACTCGGATTCATACGCTCACACGGACTGACGCATGTCATGGCTCTCTATGGTGTCGAATTCGATGATGAAGGATATATCTCGGCCGTATATTATGTCGACAACAACGACTATTATAATTTTCAGGTCACAGGCAGCAGCACTCCGTTCCAGAGGCATCGCCTGATTCGCAAGAAGATCACCTACAATGAGGGCAGCGGATTCAAAATATTGATTGGGGAGGGTACATCGTATGCGATAGTCGGAGTGACTACGATGGATCTTATGCGTGACGTATGGCGGAACGCCTTTCCGGAAGTGCGCACAGACGACTGAAGCTGAAAAATGATGTCGGGCAGTGCACGGCAGGATTGCAGACATTTTATTTGACATAGATATTATGATGATTATGAAGAGTTATAAATTTTTTCTATATGCTGCGGCGATTCTGCCGGCGGCCGTCTCATGCGACAGATCCGTCCTTCCCGGCGGGGACGGCGGCAGCGATGAAGTGACGGGAAAAATCGACATAAGGACTGCCGTAGGCCCCATTGTGAAGTCGCCTCAGCTCGGACAGGACGGCTCCGGAAATTTCGTAAGCGGAGACATGTTCCGGCTTACGGTTTCAGGAGAGGGCTTTGATGATATAAGCGAGATCTATACGGTGGGAGAAACGGAACTTTTCTGGTCGGATTTGGAGCTTCCGGATAATTCCGGTACGGTGTATTTTTCAGGATGTTATCCTGATCAGGATGCCGTTTCAGACGGCAGTTTCCGTTTTGACATGCCGGCAGACGGCGAGACGGATCTTCTGCTTGCCAAGGCTGTTCCGGTGGCGTACCAGGCGTCGGCGGTGGAGCTGAAATTCTCTCATGCTTTCCACAGGCTTGCCATAGAATATGTGTCTGACGGCACTTATTCCGATTCCGATCTTTCGCAGGTAGCCACATCCGTCAATGCGATGTCCTCATGCACGGTGGATCTGCGCAAGGGCGAAGTTGAATCAGGCTCTGCTGCCCGTCCGGCAAGATACATGGAAAAGAAGGGGAATTCCGTGTCATATATGCTGATTCCGCAGCAGAAAGACGATGTCACTGTAGAGGTCTCTTTCCAGGGTATGAAAAAGACGTTCACTCTTCCGGACACCACCGGGGACGGTCAGGCGCTCAGTCAGCTTGAAGGAGGCAAAATGCTGACGGTGCGGCTTGAGATTTCTTCGGACGGGATCAGAATGGACGGAGTGGAGATCATAGGATGGGAGTCCCAGGGAACTGTCAACGGAGGCATATCCTTCTGAATCACCTCCGTCATCAGGCATTGATTATGGACAGGACTACAATAGGGACAGTCGTTTAATTCCGTCATTATGAGTCAATCGGCAGACTGTCCCGGTAATTTTTCCGATCGAACTCATCTTTTTATATTTTCGGCTCCGTTT
>NZ_NFIO01000022.1:0-4085 GCF_002159425.1 Alistipes sp. An31A | reverse complement strand
CTCCTCAAGCTCCACCGTACCGCCGTTCTCGGCCGCAAAGAGCAGCTGCGAGAGGTTGTGGTCCGGCTCGCCGAAGCCCGGGTCGATGTCGATGTCGAAGTCAACGTCGCCCGTCAGCACCGAACCGATGATGTTCGTGCGGTAGTTGCGCTGCACGGGAACGTTGCTGAAGGTCAGATTGCCCGTCGTCGCGCCGTCCGTGAACGCGAAGGCGATGTTGGTCGTCGTCTTGTCGGCGCCCATCAGCAGGTAGTTCATCGCCAGATAGGTGTACGTACGGCCCGATACGACCAGCGACTCGGTCGGCACTGCGTGCGAGGCGAAGTCTACGCTCGTGCTGCCCGTCGTCGTGCCGTTGAGCAGGTTCAGCGTCGTCGGCACGTTCGTTGCGCTCATCGAGGTGGCAAGCGCTGCGCTCTGGAGTCCGCCTGCGACGGCCTCCTCCAGGTCATCCGTTCCCACGTTCACCTGCGCGAAGGGGCGCACCAGCGTCACATCCTGGCTCATCGCTCCCGTTACCTTCATGCCGGTAACCGAGCCGAAGAAGGCGTCGCGGCTCTCGTCGTTCGACTCTGCTGCCGCGTAGTCCACCGTAACCGTCTGCGCCTGGTAGTCGACCTTATAGGGGTTCGACTCATCCTTCTGGCCGTAGGCGTCGGCCCAGAAGAGCACGTCGTAGCTCTTGCCCGTCGTCAGGCGGAGCGTCAGCTGGGCCTTCAGGTCGGTGAACTCGACCGCGGGGGCACCCTCGCTCTCGCTCGTCAGCAGCGGGGTCTGCTCACCGGCCGCATATACGGCGTAGGTCAGCTTGCGGGCCGTCTGGCCGTCACCCATGCTGCGGGTCTGAAGCTGTTCGGGAAGGCGTGCGCTGAAGGTCACCACGCCGTCCCCGTTCATCCCGGCAGATTCCATCTCGTCCCGGGAGCAGGCAGTCGTCGCCATCAGGCCGGCAACCGCCAAAAAGAGAAACAATCGTTTCATAATTTCATCAAGGATTAACAAGAGGTTTTCTATTATTGTTTTACTTTTTACTTTACTGTCTACTGCACGGTCTACTGCACGGGGTAGTTCCAGTCGCCGTCGAAGCCCGGGTCAATGCCGATTCCGCCCGAGGCCTCCGACGTGAGGAAATTGCCGCGCACGATGGTATGCCGGCCCCGCATGAGGGGTATATCGAAGGGGTTCGTGGCCGACAACTGCGTTCCGTCGCGGTCGTAGACCTCGAGGGAGACCTTGACGGAGGCCTCGCCCTCGTTGACCAGCACGTAGTCGAAGCCGAGGCTCGCCTCCGAGTCGCTCGTCCGCGTGATGCGGCTCTCGAACTGCACGCCGGTAGAGGCGTCGGCCGTCTGGTCCGTGAAGAGGTTGAACGACGAAGGCACGTAGCCCGCATAGTGAACCACCACGCGGAAATCATCCAGGTCGATGCTCCGCGTCGGCTCGTCGGCGGGGTCTGCATCCTGCGAGGCGCCGGCATCCTGTGAGGCGCTGTGTTCACGGCTTTCGCGGAGCGCCTGCACGCGGGTCATGAATTCGGTCAGGTCGGTCGACACGAAGCTGTAGCGCGCCTGCGGACGCGTCATCGGGACGGGCACCACGATGGGGCCCTCCTGTGCCGGTTTCGCAATGGCGGCGTCGGCCCGGCCGCGGAAGGCATCGCGGAACTCGGTGCTGCCCGCATATTCGGAGGTGAGGAGGGCGACCTCCGAAAAATCATCCGTACGGAAGAACTTGTGCTCCTGCGTTCCGGCATCGACAAAGTCGGTCCAGACGATGAAGCGGTAGGCGCCCTCTTCGAGTTGCGTCTCGATGCGCAGGTCGGGCTGCGCCGTCACGGACTTCGTCACCACCATACGGCGCTCCTCCTCCCGGCCGAAGGCGGCCTCGGCATCGGCCCGGTAGATGCAGACCGTATAGCGCAGATTGTACGCCTGCGGGTCGTCCGAGACGCGGGTCTTCACGTCGACCGTCTGATACACGGGCAGTTCGGTATCGAAGGTCAAATCCAGAACGACGGGATACTTCGCGGGTTCGGTCGGGCCCGGAAACTCGTGCACGTCGCACGACACGAGCAGGAAAGCCAGCGGCAGACCACTCAGAAACAGCCTTTTCAACACGCTCCTTTTCATTATTTCCGAGTTTTTTTCAGGTCAAACATGTAGGAAAACGAGACGGCGGCGTTGTCCAGCCCGATGAACGTCTTGCGGACGGTCGAGGAGCGGACGCCGTTCCGTTCGTTGCGGAACTTGTCATAGTAGGCCTTGTAGACGCCGGCGCCGAGCGAGAACTCGACGTTCCAGCGTCCGCTGCGGCCCAGCGGAATCCGGTAGCCGAGGTTGACGCCTCCGCCAATGGCCGGAGAGTTTCCGTTGTGGTCCTGGATGCGCCAGTCGCCGCCGAGTGCCAGGTTGTAGGAGGCCACCCCGAAGTGGAGCGCCGCGAAGAAGCGGTGCTCGCGCAGGGGCCAGAAGCGCAGCTCGGGCTGCGTGCCCAGCATGCGGAACTTGACCGTCGAGGTGAAGTAGTCGCACGCCGAGTAGTAGACGGGCACGCTGAAGGAGATGCGGGGCGAGAGGTCAATCTCGACGGCCACGTTGGCCATCATCATGCCCCAGCCGATGGCGTTGGTCTTGATGTGGATGGCGGGGCTCCACGCGTCCGAGGGGGCGGGAACCTCCTCACGGTTCACGTCGGGCAGCGGAGCCGGTGCGGGGGCAGGCTCGGGAGCGGGCGCCGGCTCGGGTTCGGGTGCCGGTGCCGGTTCGGGCTCGGGTGCCGGCTCGGGCTCGGGTTCGGTCGGCCGCGTATAGAGCAAGGCCGAGGCGCTGTTGCGCAGCTCGGGGAAGAAGTGCTGCAGCATGTAGTTGTAGGGGCGTCCGCCGTGCAGCTGCATGAGCGACTGCTTGCGGCTCCCCACGACCCGGCCCTGCGCATCGAAGCTCCAGACGGGTTCGCGGTCGAGGATTAGCAGCACCTCGTCGCGGGAGGGCATCGTCGAGGCAGCCACCAGCTCGCGCAGCCGCTCCCACTGGATGCCCACCGACTCCTTGACGAGCATCCCGGCGGGGATGCCGGTCGTACGCATCAGATAGGCGGCCAGCGAGTCGACGCGGTACTGCGACAGCCGCTCGTTGGCCTGCTGCGAGCCGTCGGGCGAGGCTCCGGCGCGGATGACGACCCGGTTCAGCGTACCCTGCTCGAGCGCCTCGCGGATGGCCTCCGTAAAGTGCGCGAGCGCGGCCCGGTTATTCCGGTAATCGGGGTCGACAAAACGGTATCCCACCCGATAATAGAGACTCACGGAGTCTGCTACCTCCTGCGCACAAATCGGCACGCTGCACAGCATGCCGAAGATAATCAACAGCAACACTCGTTTCATCGGTTTTCTTTTTTTCTATGACTACGCCACATCGAACCCGGAAACTCAATCCCGTTCATCAGATTCCAGGTTCCCCAATATAGCTTTTTTTTACTCCGATTGTTCACTTCGTCACCTTTTTTAACATATATTTAACCTGAACGGGCTATAAATGACGACCAAAGAGCAGATTTTGGGCTTTTTTGTTTTATGGACAGGCCCCGAACGGAACAGCCTGCGCCCCTTTCGAGGGATGATGTATCGGGGAGAGTTCGTCCGGGGAAGAGAGGAAGCGTCCGAGGGAGAGGGGGAAGAAAGCGTCCGGAGACAGCTGCACGGAGGCGCAAAACGACGGCGGCACGGAGGCGCAAAACGACGGCGACACGAGGTGGCGACACGAGGTGGGAAAAAGGGCGCGGCGACATGCGATAAGGAGAGCGAGGCGGCAGGAGGCGGCACGCAGAGGGCGTCGTGCTGCACGGACAAGGGAGGAGGTGAAGTACCGGAAGGAAGGGAGGCAAAAGAGGGCTGAAAGGACGGGCGGGCGCGGAAGGCGATGCACAGAAGCAGAGCATGAATGCGGCTGGCGGGGGCACGGGGAGGGGTACAAAAAAGAGCGGCGGAAGAGTTGATGCGTTTCAGGCCATAGTGTTCCTTCTGCGTTCCGAACGAGCCTTCCATCCTCGTTGCCCTCACCCTCGCCAGCTCGTTGCGGATGATGTCGTTC
>NZ_NFIO01000021.1:0-6366 GCF_002159425.1 Alistipes sp. An31A | reverse complement strand
AAACGGAGCCGAAAATATAAAAAGATGAGTTCGATCGGAAAAATTACCGGGACAGTCTGCCGATTGACTCATAATGACGGAATTAAACGACTGTCCCTAATTTATATTGAGGGCTTGACGGTCCAATCTTCCGGCAAGCATTCTTGACAGCAAAAAAGCGGCGGTAATTCTCGGATTTCTCTTTCATACGCTCATCGGGGTATTGCCCTATAAAGATAGGCTTTTAATTCCAGTTAGCGCACACAGTCATTCGACAAAATTTCGTTACCGACTTGGCCCTCGCGATTTCTTCTTCGGGGTGATAAAGCGGCGTGGCCGGTCCTGCTGCTTTTGGGTCTGTGAAGGGCGTGGTTCGCGGGGATTGTCCCAACTCTCCCGGTAGGTCGTATCCGATTCCTTCTCCTTCCACAGGTAGGGCCGTGCCGTCGTGCCTCCCCTCCATTTCACCAGCGCCCGCACCACGTAGCCCGCTTCGATCCGGTCCCGGTCCATGCGTCGCATCGTATATTTCCCATACTCCACCCAATCCCTCGGATTGCTCCGATAGACCCACGCCATCTGCAGCCGGTCGTCCATCACCACATAACCCTCCGATTGCGTTCCCCGCACGTAGATCGGCTCTCCCTCACGGAGCATCTCGATCTGCTCCTTGGTCAAGGGCTTGCCTGCAATCGACAGTTTAGGACACGGCGGTTCTGGCTGCTGTTGCCGTTGTTTCTCCGACTCCAGCTTTTGCAGAATAGTCGTAATCTGCGGGCGTTGTTCCTCCGTGTAGTTGCGGACCCGCTCGATCATCGCCTGCCGGAGGCGATTCTGTTCGATCCGTTGCGTCAGGCGGCCGTAGCTGAACTTACGGTCTACCTGCGAAGCCTTGAACGTATGCCCCTCCAGGGTGAAGGTTACGCCCTGGATCTCCTTCGTCGGATCGCCGCCCCGATGAACAAAGGTCGTGGCGACCTGTCGTTTGGCCAGTTCTTCTGCGAGTGCCGTCCAGGTGGCACACTCGGGCAGCACCTCCCGCAGGTGGTCGTAAATACGGTGGCGCAGTTGTTCCGGACCGTGCAGCCGTTCCGTGGCAACCTGCTCCTTACCGTGCGAAAAGGTCAGTCCGTACTCCTGCTTGAGCTCCCTGCAGATGCGCATGTTGCGCAGGCGTTCGTTGCGGTCCGGAACCAGCGTCGTGTCGTAACGTACCCGGTTGTAGAGGATATGCAGGTGAGGATGTTTCGTATCGGTGTGGCGCACAACAAGGTACTGCGTGCCGGTAATCTCCATGCGTTGCATATACTCCCGCGCCAGGTCGAGCATCAGTTGGTTCGACATCCGCGGATCATCATCGGGGTGGAACGACAGCGAGATATGTCCGACAACCCGTTCGACATCGGGGCGGGCCCGGCGCTGGAACTCGAAGCTGCCGATCAGCGCCTGCCGGGAGGAGAGTTCCACGCCGCCACTCGTCAGAATGTAAGCCTTTCCCGGCTCCTTGCCGAGCAGGTAGCGCACCGCGCCGCCAAAGGATTTACCGGTAACGATTTTGCCGATCATCGTCTTAAAGTTTTTGTTTCAGCCTTCCGATCACCTCGTCGTAGAAGCGGAGGATTCGCCGCAGCTTCTCCTCGTGAGAGGCAATACCGAAGGCATGCTGAAGGAAGGCCAGCTGGTTCAGGTTGTTCCGCTCGCGCGTCAATTCAGAGACCAGGCGCAACTCTTCGGTACCGATCCGCCGCAGAATCCGCCCCGAGACGACCGCCTGGCGGGCATACTCCGAGAGGGTCAGATTGCAGGCTGCTGCCTTGCGTTGCATCCGAAGGTACTCCGCCTCGCTCACGCGGAAACGTACCGTGCGTGAGCGCAAGGTCGCAGCGCTCTTCCGCGGGCGTCCACCCTTGGGTTTCGTTACCTCCATGGCTCGGGGACGTTAATGGAGGAACAAACAATCGGGGATTGTTTCGCGTAGCGTGTTTCGTCGGACTGGCGCGACGTCCTGTGCCCCGAATCCGCAGCGAGCCCGGCGAGCGGCGGATGGTTCGGTGTGCGACCCTCGGGAGCAGACCGGGCGGGGCAGCCCCGCAGGGCGAGGTGGTTCGATGTGGCAACAAAAAAACCGATGCGGGGTTTTTGTGCCACGAGAACACAACCTCGCTCCTTTCGGTTTTCGGACCCGGGAGTCGGCAGCACGTTCGACGTCTGAAGTCGAACGGTGCGGAATCCCGGGATCGCAAAGGTTTCAGCGCGGAGGCGCTCCCGTACCGGCAAACGGCAGGAGGTTCATGTCGCGGCAAGGATGGGGAGCGTGCAGCTTTTAGCCCGAACGAATCGGGGCTTGTTGTCGTCCAACCGGAGGCAATGGGCAACCGATGGAAGATGGTCGGCTCTTCATTGGGGAGCCGTGGAAGGGATGAATGGCGTTGTCATGGTCGGTGATTTTTGCGTTGTTGTGAGGATAACGGCACCCGCCGCCGCTTTGTTTCACCATAGGGCGCGATTGCGCTTTCTTGCTGGTAGTTGCGCAGGTGGGCTGGCGGCAGGGATATGCACGAAAAAAGCCCTCGGATCAGATGATTCGAGAGCTCGTTTAGTCTGTTACTCGGCAGCCGGCCGAAGGTTGCGGTCAAGGACTGCCCGAATCCCCGATTCGGGATAGAGCAGCAGGCGGTTGCCAAGTACCGTGAAGGGAATCTGCCGCCGGTCCCGCAGCGTCTGCAAGGTGCGCGGCGAAAGGTGCAGGCGTGTGCAGACCTCCTCGCCGGTCAGGTAACGTTCCTCGCCGATCATCGGGCGGCGCTCCTCGGAGGCCTTCCGCAGCGTGCGTTCCACGCCGTCCAGTCGTGTGAACAAGCGCTGTATCTCGTCGCTCGCTTCGTTGAGATAATCCAGCGGCATGGCTATCGCGTTTGAACGGTTTTGCGGGAGAGCCATGCAGCGAGGTCCCGGCGTCGGTAGTAGAATTTACCGCCCAATCGCGAGCAGGGAATCGCTCCCCGGTCCCGGTAGCTCTGCAGCGTGCGTTTGGTGATGTTCAGTGCCCGGCACACCTCTTCGCTGTCCAATCACCCGTCGTCCTGCGGTGGCGTCAAACGGCGTTCCAGACGTTGGGCAAGGGCGGAGAGGTGTTCCACCCGTTCGAGGAGCCGCTGCCAACTCCGCTCCCCGATACATACGATCTTTTCCATGGTCTTCTTTCTGTTTGTTTTGACTATGCGGCAACCCGTCTTTATGGGTTGCACTCTGTGTGGATGGGGACGCCGAACATTCAGTGATCCCGGATCCGAAAGGCACGGCATTTCATCTTTCCCCCGGTTTATGAATCTTTGTTCCTGCAAGCTTGCACTCGGATAACGCGTTCAGCCCTTCAAAAGTTTCGCCCGCAAAGCGATGTGGCAGTGGTTGGCGTCGGTTGGCGTCGAGAGGGTGGACAAAATCGTGCAAACAATTCTTCAAAAAGAATCAATCGCGACATATTTTGTCACGCAACCCTTTTATCTTTGTGGAAAAAGAGTACGACCCATGACACTCGTTGATCAAATACGCCGCATGGTGATCATCGTCAGCAAACTCCATGGTGCAGGATACGTTCCTGCCGGCGAACTGGTGGATTACGTGACCCAGCGGATGCATTCGCAATACGCCAGCTCGTCCGGATGCACGCTGCGGACCCTGCAACGGGATTTTCAAACCATCGAGGAGTTGTTCGGCCTCACAATCCGACATGACAAACTGCGCGGATATTACCTTGCGGAACAAATAAGGAGCGGTGCAGACTATGGCGAGTTGTTGCTGAATTTCGAGATTCTGAATGCCATTGATGCCGACAGCGACATCCGGCAGTACGTACTGCCGGAACACCGGCGCAGCCGCGAGATCCCCTATATCCCGGAGTTGCTCGAAGCCATCCGTGAACGGCATCCTGTCGTTTTTGACTACCAACTGTTTCGACACGAAGGGAAGATCGTACACCGGGAGGTAAAACCGCACTACCTGAAGGAGTCCCAGCATCGCTGGTATCTAATCGGATACGTCGAGTACGACAAAGGCGACTCGTTGCGCTGCTTCGGCATGGATCGCATTTCGCACCTGCAGGTAAAGGATCGGGAGCGCTTCGTTCGTAATGAACAGATCGACATTCCGGCGCTGTTTCGGGAGAGTTTCGGTATCTGGAACAACCTGAACGATCCGGTCGAAGAGGTCGTATTGCGATACGATGCTCTGGATGGAGCCTTTATCAAGACCTTGCCACTGCATGCCACGCAGGAGATTCTCGAAGAGAAGCCCGACTCGCTGACCATCCGCCTGCACGTACGTATTACCAACGACTTTGTCATGGCCCTGTTGGCTCGCAGCCGTTCGCTGGAGGTCATACGCCCCGCCTCACTCCGAAAACGCATCTACGATACCTGCCTCGGGGCCGCCGGGCGCAACAAACCTGCGGAAGATGAACGACGAGCGATTTTGGAATGAACCGGCTGGACGGCGGCTCGCTGGCTGTCTGGGGGTGTCGGTTATTGTCGGTGTGGCGTTCGGCCTGACCTGCCTCGGCTTTTACTACCGTAATCGACAGGCGTCTCCCCGGCGGGAGAATCCATGGCGGAACTACGATCCTTCGCGCCCGACAACCGATGTCAAGGCGTTGGATTACGATCGTCGGTGGATTCTTTATCGGGACGAAGGGCCGCGGAAATCGTTGCAGACATTCTCATGGCCGACGGATGGTCGGATGTACGACGACCCGGCCAACTGCTACGAAGACTACTATGAAGAATTATATGAATATTATCATGATTAAATAACAGAGTTTTAGCGTATGAAAGGGAAACGTGAATTTACGGAATCGGAGATCGACCGACTTCGGGAGTTGATTAGGAAAAGAGTGCATGCAACGCGCGAACAGCAGAAACGGATTCGTGACGCGATGCGCCGTATCGGATTTTACGGTCAGGCCGATTGGGGAATTCGTAATTGCCAACTTGCAGATCTCGATGGACTGATTCGTTCCGGCCAAATCACGGTTACTGGCGCAACAGCACCCCGAACGACAGGAGTTGCAACCCAACCCGGCGGACGGGAACAGGAGGCGAGCAAGGTTGCCGAAACGGATGAAAGAGTGGATGAACTGGACTGTTCTGATCTCGACTTCAAGAATATCGAGAACCTGCGTCGCAACGGTTTCTCCGGATTTGTCTCCGTTGCCGCATTAAGGCCGGATTTAACACAGATTCCGGATATTCGGGGCGTCTACATGGTCGTTCGGAAGATCGGGAGCCGACCGCAATTCCGTGCAACGGGAAGTGGAGGGCATTATAAAGGGACGGATCCCAACGTTCCGATTGAGAAGCTCCGCATGAACTGGGTGGAGGAGACTTGTGCCTTGTATATCGGAAAGGCCGGAGACGAGCACAGCCAAGCGACCCTGCGGAGCCGTCTGCGACAATATTTGCAGTTCGGGGCAGGAAAACCGAGAGGTCACAAAGGCGGACGCTACATCTGGCAACTTGAAGATGCGGAGGACCTTCTGTTCTGTTGGAAGCCGCTGCCATCGGGCAATCCACCCAAAGAGGAAACCGCATTGCTCGCAGCATTCAAATGTCAATACGAGGGACGGCTTCCCTTTGCCAATCTCAAATCATAAAAGAACCTGCTTAAATAAAGTGGCGGCGGGGATCTGCAATAGGCCCCTCGCCGCCACGTCTTCATTTTTCAACTCAACAGCCGGTTTATGCCGTCAGCACCTTGCCGATGCGGCGCATCTCGCGGCTGATGTTCGCCTCGGAGATCTTTGCATAGCGCCGTGTCATGTTCGTATTCGTATGGCCCAGAATCTTGGCGATGATGTCGATCGGCATCCCGTATTCAATCGCCAGGGTGGCAAACGTATGGCGCGCCAGGTGCGTGGTCAGATGCTTGTGAATCTGGCAAATATCCGCTATCTCCTTCAGGTAGGCATTCATCTTCGTATTCGACGGGACGGGCAGCAGTTTGCCCCGTGCCCGACAGTTGGCATCGTCGCGGTACTTCTCTAGCAGGGCCGCCGCCTGCGGGAGTACTGGAACGCGGCTCATCACCGCAGTCTTCTCCCGCGGTTTATGGATCCACAGTTGCCCCTCCTCGTCCGTCGTGAAGTGTTCCTGCCGCAGGTGGTCGACATCCGTGAAGGCCAGTCCCGTCAGCGCGCAGAAGCAGAAGACATCCCGAATGCGGGACAGCCTCTCGTTGGGCATCGGTCGCTTTAGCAGCAGATCCAGTTCCGCTTTCGTCAGCGGCACCTTGACGTTCGTCTTGTCAATCTTCATCTTGTAGTAGCGGAAGGGATTCTTCTCGATCCATTCGTTGCGGACGGCATAGAGCAGGAAATTCTTCAAACAGCAGAGC
>NZ_NFIO01000020.1:0-8601 GCF_002159425.1 Alistipes sp. An31A | reverse complement strand
TCTTTTTCTGACCATTTACCAGCCTCCCCTCCAGCCCTTCTCTGCCCCTTTGCCGGGCCCTCTCCAAACTTTTCTCGGGTCTTCTCGGCCCTTCTCCAGCTGCCGTCCAGTCCCCGTCCAGTCCCCGTCCAGTCCCCGTCCAGTCCCCGTCCAGTCCCCGTCCAGTCCCCGTCCAGTCCCCGTCCGGGCCCCCTCGAGTCCCTCTCCAGACCCTCTCCAGACCCTTTCCAGGCCCTTTTCAGGCCCTTTTCAGGCCCTTCCCGGACCCTTCGAAACCCTCCTCCAACCCCGCAGGACACAAAAAAAGAGGTCGCACCGTCGGTGCAACCTCCTCTTCCTGAGCCGAATCCGAGACTTGACTTCGCTTCGCTCATCTTTTCTCTGCTGCTTGCCGCAGGGGCGCTTTCGAAAGTCCGCCTCGCTGCGCGAGCCTCGATTCGCCATGAAAAAACCGCCTGCAAATTGCTTTGCGGCGGTTTTTCCTTGACGTCTCGGGTCTTGCGACCTTGGACTTTCGAGCCGAATCCGAGACTTGAACTCGGGACCCCTTCATTACGAGTGAAGTGCTCTACCACTGAGCTAATTCGGCCTGCCCGAACCTTGGCTTGATGCCGTTGGGTTCGCTTTGGGACTGCAAATATCTGAAAAAAATTTATTTCATGCAACAATTTTGCAAAAAAATTCACTATTCTTCTTATCTTCGCGTCAAATCTGACCGGGATATGATTACTTTTCTGGTATGTCTGGCTCTGCTGGTGACCGCCTACTTCACCTACGGGCGCTATCTGGAGCGGCAGGCGGGCGCCGACGCGTCGGCCGAGATGCCGTGCAGGCGCCTCTACGACGGGGTGGACTACGTGCCGCTGCCCCGCTGGCGCGCATTCCTCATCCAGCTGCTCAACATCGCCGGTACGGGCCCCATCTTCGGTGCGGTGCTCGGCGCATGCTTCGGCCCGGTCGCCTTCCTCTGGATTACCTTCGGCGGCATCTTCATGGGGGCCATGCACGACTACCTCTCGGGCATGATGCTCGTGCGCAACGACGGCCTGAGCATCCCCGAAGTGGTGGGGCGCTACCTGGGTGAGGGCATGCGGCACTTCATGCGCATCTTCTCGGTGCTGCTGCTCGTGCTCGTCGGTGCGGTCTTCCTGCTCAGCCCCGCGCAGCTGCTGGCCAACATGGTTCCCGCCATCTCCTGCCCGGTCTGGGTGTGGCTCATCCTGGCCTACTACTTCGTGGCGACGCTGCTGCCCATCGACAAGATTATCGGCCGCATCTACCCGCTCTTCGGCGTGGCGCTGGTGGCGATGGCCCTCGGCCTGCTGGGGGCAGTGATTGTGGGCGACTACCGGATTCCCGAGCTGACGACGCTGCACAACTTCCAACTCGACCCCGCACGCGTGCCGATTGTCCCGACGCTCTTCATCACCATCGCCTGCGGCGCCATCTCGGGCTTCCATGCCACGCAGTCGCCGCTGATGGCCCGCTGCGTGGGCAACGAGCGCGCCTGCCGCTCGGTCTTCTACGGCGCGATGATTTCCGAGAGCATCATCGCCCTCATCTGGGCCGCCGTGGCGATGGCCTTCTTCGGCGGTGCAGGCGAACTCTCGGCGGCGCTTGGCGAACACGGGGGCAGCGCCGCATGGGCCGTCGACACCATCTCGAACGGCATGCTGGGCGTCGTGGGCGGCGTGCTGGCGCTGCTGGGCGTCGTGGCTGCCCCCATCACCTCGGGCGATACGGCCTTCCGCTCGGCGCGGCTCATCATCGCCGACATGCTGCACCTCGAACAACGGAGCAAACTCAAACGATTCTATATCTGCATTCCTCTCTTTGCGGTGGGGTACTGGATTACGCAGGTCGATTTCGACGTCGTGTGGCGTTACTTCGCCTGGACCAACCAGACGCTCGCCACGATTGTCCTCTGGGCGATTGTCGTCTTCCTGCAGCGGCGGCGCAGCAACCGCTGGGTGGGGCTGCTGCCGGCCCTCTTCATGACCTTCGTCTGCTCGTCGTTCCTCTTCGTGTCGGACCAGTTTCTCGGCATGGAGAACCGCACGGCGGCCTATGCGTGCGGCGTGGCGGTGACGGTCGCGGTGACCGCGGGGATGCTCCTAAAACTGAAGCATGATGCAAAAAGCAACTCTTAATCCGACTCCGGACCAGACCTTCGAGGTGGAGGGCGCCGGGGCCTACGACTTTGCGAAGGTCCTGGCCCGTTCGCGCGAAATGGAGCGTGCGGGCAACGTCGAGGGGGCCTGCAACGAGCGCTATGCGGCCTTCCAGCGCCTCGCTGAGCTGATTCCCGAGAACGAGGAGGTGATTCTCGAGTGGAACCACCGCAACAGCCGTGCGGCGCTCGAACTGATTTACGCCTCGGCCGTCGACCACTTCCTCATCGACGACTTCGAGCTGTCGGCCGCGCTGCTCGAGATGCTGTTAGACCTGGACCCGGAGGACCACCTTGAGGGGTCGACGCTGCTGGCCTTCGACTATGTGGCCATGGACGAGCAGGAGCTCTTCGACGAGGTGGTCAACGACATCTCGGACAAGTATGCCGACCGCACGCTGCTGCTCCTCTGGTCGGGCTTCCGCCGCGACGGGCACCTTCCCGAGGGGGAGCTGCACCGCTTCAAGGTGAAGTTTGCCCCCTTCTATGCGGAGTTCACCGCTGCGGAGCATCCGGCCGACGAGGCCTACCTGCGCGACATCGAGAGCGAGCACCCCTCGGTCGGGGCGCAGGCGCGCGAGCTGTGGCTGCGCACCGAGAATCTCTGGACGCGCTGGCCCGAGTTCATCGCGGCGCTGCGGGGCTGACGCCGCCCCAGAGGCCGAGAAGGGTGCCGGGGCCGAAGGTTGCGGGGCTGAAGGTTGCGGCGCCGAAGGTTGCGGAAAAATGCCTCCGCCCGGGGCCGGGAATGGTGCTGGGGCCCGGATGTTGCCGGGCCGCACTGCCGCAGGGCGGATGAAACGGCGGCCCGGAACTTGCGGGAGAGCAGTGTCGCCCGAGGGGCTGTTGAACCGGCTGCTTTCCGGAAATCGTTCCGAATATCTGCCGGGCGGGACGCTGCCGAAGCTGCGCGGCGGCCCGGAGTGGACCGAATCCATGCGACGACCCGCCTCTTCCTTTGTGGAAGGGGCGGGTCGCCGTCTCTTTATGTTGTGTCCCGAGGGGTGGCGGGGGCCTCTGCGTGCCGACTGCGTGCCGGCTGCGGTGTCGGGGTGCGGCGTCGGGGGTGCAGCGTCGGGGGTGCGGCGTTGGCTCTGTCTGCCGGGAGCGGCTGCGGCGTCGGGGTGCGGCGTCGGCTCTGGCTGCCGGTCCCGGATGCAGCGACCCCTTGTCCGGCCGCGTCGGCTACTCCGACTCGGTGAGCGCCCGGAAGCAGTGGCGGCAGAGCGGCTCGTAGGAGTCCTGCGCCCCGAGCATCACCTGCTTGTCGTCGGCCGTCAGGCGGTGGGAGTGGTGGGCCAGGTTGCCGCAGCGGACGCAGATGGCGTGCACCTTGGTCACATACTCGGCCGTGGCCATCAGCTCGGGCATCGGCCCGAAGGGCTTGCCCGTGTAGTCCATGTCGAGCCCCGCCACGATGACGCGGATGCCGCTGTCGGCCAGCTTGCGGCAGACGTCGACAATCCCCTCGTCGAAGAACTGCGCCTCGTCGATGCCCACCACGTCGACCTCCGACGACATGAGCAGGATGTTCTGCGCCGTGTCTACGGGTGTCGAACGGATGGCGTTGGCGTCGTGCGAGACGACCTCCTCCTCCGAGTAGCGCACGTCGATGCGCGGTTTGTAGATTTCAACCTTCTGGTGGGCGAACTGCGCCCGTTTGAGGCGGCGGATGAGCTCCTCGGTCTTGCCCGAGAACATCGAGCCGCAGATGACTTCAATCCAGCCCTTGCGGCTGGCGTTTTCCAAAAACATAGGGGGTGTAACTTCTTGTATCTATGGGTTGTGTCGCATCGTCGGGCGCTGCGCTACTGGCAGTCGTCGATGCGGGTGATGCGTGCGCCGAGGGCGTTGAGCCGCAGGTCGATGTCCTTGTATCCGCGGTCAATCTGGCCGACGTTCTGAATCGTCGAGACGCCGTCGGCCGACATGGCGGCGATGAGCAGCGCCACGCCGGCGCGGATGTCGGGCGAGGTCATGCGCGTGGCCCTCAGCCGGATGCGGTGGTCGTGGCCGATGACCGTGGCGCGGTGCGGGTCGCAGAGGATAATCTGCGCCCCCATGTCGATGAGCTTGTCGACGAAGAAGAGGCGGCTCTCGAACATCTTTTGGTGGATGAGCACGGCGCCCTTGGCCTGGGTGGCCACCACGAGGAATATCGAAAGCAGGTCGGGGGTGAGTCCCGGCCACGGCGCGTCGGCGATGGTCATGATGGAGCCGTCGAGGAAGGTGTCGATGCTGTAGTGCTCCTGGGCGGGGATGTAGATGTCGTCGCCCCGCTGCTCGAAGCGGATGCCCATGCGGGCGAACTGGGCGGGGATGATGCCCAGGTTGTCGTAGGAGACGTTCTTGATGGTGAGCTCCGACTGGGTCATGGCGGCCATGCCGATGAAACTGCCCACCTCAATCATGTCGGGGAGCATCGTGTGTTCGGTGCCGCCCAGCGATTCGACCCCCTCGATGGTGAGCAGGTTGGAGGCGATGCCCGAGATGCGTGCGCCCATGCGGTTGAGCATGCGGCAGAGCTGCTGGATGTAGGGCTCGCAGGCGGCGTTGTAGATGCGCGTGGTGCCGCGGGCCAGCACGGCGGCCATGATGATGTTGGCCGTACCGGTCACCGAGGCCTCGTCGAGGAGCATGTAGGTGCCGCGCAGTTCGGCCCCCTCGACCATGAAGAACTCGTCGGCGATGTCGAAGTTGAACTTCGCGCCGAGCTTCTGGAAGCCGAGGAAGTGGGTGTCGAGGCGTCGGCGGCCGATTTTGTCACCGCCCGGTTTGGGGATGAAACCCTTTCCGAAGCGGCCGAGCATGGGGCCGATGAGCATCACCGAGCCGCGCAGCCGGGCGCAGCGGTTGCGGTAGTCCTCCGAGCGCATGTAGTCGAAGTCGAGGTCGGCGGCGCAGAAGGCGCAGCTCTCCTCCGAGAGCCACTCGACGCGCACGCCCATGCGGCCGAGCAGCTCGATGAGCTGCATCACGTCGATGATGCGGGGTATGTTGTGCACGACGACCCGTTCGGGGGTGAGCAGCGTTGCGCAGAGTATCTCCAGAGCCTCGTTCTTGGCGCCCTGGGGGGTGATTTCACCGTGGAGGCGGTGTCCGCCTTCAACCTGGAATATGGCCATAGTCTCGCTATTTTTCGATAAAGATAGGAAGAATTCGGCGCTTTTTCGGTGCAGGGCGGGAAATATTTTCGGGAAAAATTTTTGCGGATAACTTTTTTGTTGTACTTTTGCAGTCCGTAAAATAGTCTAAAACAATAAAAACTATACAGCTATGGCAATGAAGAGAACATACCAGCCCTCGCGCCGGAAGAGAATCAATAAGCATGGTTTCCGTCAGCGTATGGCTACGGCCAACGGACGCAAGGTTCTGGCGGCCCGTCGTGCCAAGGGACGTAAGAAGCTCACCGTTTCGGACGAGTCGACGTTCAAGTACGCTTAATTACGGAGATGCGGTTACGCTGGGCCGGCTGTTTGAACAGTCGGCCTTTGTCGTTCTGGGACGGACGGAACCAACAGACGGAACCGATGGTTCTGCGCCGGCCGTGCATTCCCGGCCGTTTCGAACCGGCCGCCCGAACCACCGACCCGAACCGACTGCGTGCACCGGCCGTGCAATCCCGGCCGCCCCGCGCCGGCAGACCCGTGCCGACGGCCGGAACCGACGGCCTGTGCCGGCCATGCAACCCCGGCCGCTTTGAACACGGCGCCCCGAGCCGACAGCTCCGCGCCGGCGGGCTGAACCTCCGAACCTTCCATTCTCCATCCTCCGATAAAGCGCCTCGATAAAGTACCTCTCCCACGGTGAATACCTCTTCCGATACCCCGTTCGATGCCTCCCGGCAGACCGAGGGCACGTGCCTTCGCACCGGGCGCCTGCTGCTGCGCCCCTGGCGCGAGGAGGACGCCGCCGAGCTCTACGGCCTGGCCTGCGACGAGCGGATAGGCCCGGCAGCGGGGTGGCTGCCCCACCGGAGCGTTGCCGAGAGCCGGCTGGTCATCCGCCTGGTCTTCTCGGCCCCCGAAACCTACGCCGTCGAGCTGCTCGAGACGGGGCGCCTCGCGGGGTGCGTCGGGCTGCTCTTCCCCGAGCGGAGCAACCTCCGTATCGGCCCGCACGACGCCGAGGTGGGTTACTGGCTCGGCACTCCCTACTGGGGCCGCGGGCTGATTCCCGAGGCGGTGCGCGCCCTCATGCGCCGGGCCTTCGGCCCGCTGGGGCTCGAGAATCTTTGGTGCTGCTCCTATGCCGGGAACCACAACTCGCTCCGCGTGCAGCAGAAGTGTGGCTTCCGTCCCCACCACGAGCTTCGCGACCACCTGAGCGAGGTGACGGGCGAGCGCCGCACGGAGCTGGTCCGGCGCATTACGCGTGACGAGTGGCTGCAATTTCCCGACCGCGACCGATAATATTCCGCTCCGTTCCTCCGTTGTCTGTTATAAAAAGGTGCCCCTCCCTCCTTGGGCCGGATGCCGACCTCCACGTAAAAACCGCACACCGATGATATCGATTCGACCTGCCGCCGAGAGCGACGCTCCGCTGATTCGCCGCCTTGCCGAGGTGGCCTTCCCGGCTACCTACCGCGAAATTCTGACCCCCGCCCAGCTGGACTACATGATGGAGTGGATGTATGGTGCGGAGAGCCTCCGCAACCAGTTCCGCGAGGGGCACGCCTACTTCATCGCCTCGTGCGACGGGACTCCGTGCGGCTACGTCTCGGTGCAGCGCGAGGGTGAGGAGCTCTTCCACCTCCAGAAGATTTACGTCCTGCCCGACTTCCAGGGACGGGGCGTGGGTGCCGCCCTCTTCCGTCAGGCCGTGGAGTATATCCGCAGCCAGCATCCGGCGCCCTGCCGCATGGAGCTCAACGTCAACCGCCACAACCGGGCGCTTCACTTCTACGAGCGGATGGGGATGCGGAAGCTGCGCGAGGGGGACTTCCCGATTGGCAACGGCTACTACATGAACGATTACATCATGGGGCTCGACATCCGGTAGCGGCGCCGGGTTCCCGGTGGCGGTCTTGGGTTTTCGGATTCTCGGATTCCCGGTGGTTTCAATGGTTCCGGGTGCTCCGGTAGCAACGTCGGGCATCCTGTTTGCAGTCCCGGCGTTCCGAGAGTGGCTCCGGCTCTCTGTCCGCACTACTTACCATTCGCCTATCCCGCTCTCCATTTGCGGAGCTCCTTGCCGTCCCGCCCTCTGCCCATCGCGTCCTCCAACCTTCCCGCCCTCCGACTCTCCCGCCCTCCGACTCTCCTGTCCTCCGCCTATTGCGCCCTCCGACTTTCCCGCTCGGCTCTCTGTCTGCGGCTCCGGCTCCGGCTTTCTGCCCGCACTCCATTTGCGAAGCTTCTCGCCGTCCTGCCCTCCGCCCATCGCGTCCTCCAACCTTCCCGCTCGGCTCACTGTCTGCCGCCTCGGCCCCGGCTCTCTGCCCGCACTCCATTTGCGAGGCTTCTCGCCGTTCCGCCCTCTGTCCGTTCCGCCCTCCGCCCGTCCCGTCCTCTGTCAGCTTTGCCCTCCGGTCTTTTTTCTGCCTGGCCCGCCTCTTTCTCTTCCTGACTCCGTCATCAATCTGGATGGGCATTTCAGGGGAGGACTTCCCTCGCGGACAGCTATTTTGCATCTTTCCAAGCGCCGGTTTTCAACACACTCTTACATACCTTATATATATAAGGAGCGAATGCCGTTTCCGTACACCTCCGGAAACGGTTCTGTTTTGTCGGTCAGATGCAGCCGCCTCCCTTCCTGTCTGCCTCTCCGCCTGCCTTCTCGTCCGCCGCACCTTCCACCTGAATTTTTTTCGTCTGCTGCATCTTTCTTCCTACCTCCCGCCCGACCTTTTTGCACCTTGCCGCATCCTTCGTCCGTCCTTTTTCGCCGGTTGCTCTGCCTCTGCTCCCATTTTTCACGGCTCATCGTGCCCTCCCGCCCGAATTTTTTCCGCCTGCCACATCCTTCACCGCTCCTCCCGCCCGACCTTTTAGCACCTTGCCACACCCTTCGTCCGCCCTTTTTCGCCGGTCGCCCCTCCCTAATTCCGGCTTTTCGCCCCTCGCGCCATTCCCCAATTCGATTTTTTCTCCGCCTGCCGCGCCCTTTTTTCCGCCTTTTCCCCGGAAATTTGCCGCCCCGTTCGGAAAAGTGAAGGCTCTTTTGCGGGCTTCTCCGTCCGAACTCCGTATCGGCCCAACCCCGACATCGGCTTTGCCCCGCCTCCTCCTCCGCCCGCAATCCTCCCGACACCGTTTTTACGGCCGAAACGCAAGTTGCAGATTTACAATGCGGTCCAAATTAAGGCAAAAAAATATTCAAAAAAATCTTTAAAAAGTTTGTAAAAAAGCTAAAAAAGTACTTATCTTTGCACCCGCTTTGAGAGAGAAACCCGCGAGGGTTTGGAACTCGAGGCGGAGCAAGGTTCTTTC